>NC_019100.1 GCF_000210915.2 Halobacteriovorax marinus SJ | reverse complement strand
GAAAACGTCCTTGTTATCTAAATAGTATTATCGACGAGTACTATTTAGTCAACTCGTTTTAAAAAAAGAGGAATACCGGAATTCCTCGTCTTTAATACCGGAATTCCTCGTCTTTAATACCGGAATTCCTCGTCTTTAATACCGGAATTCCTCGTCTTTAAACTCTCTAACCCATGATTACGAACACTTGTGGAGCCGCGGAAAACATTAAAACATTAAAACAATTAAAAGAGACCCTCCATGCCTTAATCTCCAAATTCCCCATCTATTGACTCTTCTCTGTAACGTTGAAGCGTTTTCCCTTTAAGAAAAATGTAAAAAAGAATTATCCATTTAATAAGTGAAGATCGAAGTCTTCCTATTATGTGATCAAGAAACCATTATCGAGGAGGAAAAATGGCAAATGTTTTATATTTAATGAGTTTGATATTGGAAATCCTATTGAATCTAATAGAGCTTTGGAAGTTCTTTAATTGGGAACTCTTACCTCCCCTACTTCCAATCTTTGATTTTTTACAAAACATCTTAGAGTGAAATCGGTAAGTTGGTCACTCCCCTCTTTTTCAAAAGACGATTACCTGAGGGAGATTCTTTGTTATTCAAAGTAAGTATTCTCCCACTTCCCTACTTTTGAAATGAAACCTATAATTGAATTCGAGGGTAACTAAATTGTTTTGCAGGCGATTTACCAGGCCAACTTTTAAATTTAATAAAGAAGAAAAAAAATCTTTTAAGCTATCTAGTTCGCTTCTGAAATATCTCATGGTGGGATATCCTTATATCTAGGTGGCTTTTAAAAAAAAGCCTTAGAAGCGATTTAAGAGCGCAACTGATGGTACAGCTGGCGATACAACTAGAGCACATCTGTTGTTACAACTAACGAACAGCTAGTGTACATTTACAACACCTCTGCCCCACCTTTGCATCCACTGCTCTCCCTAGAAAGCTCGCTATATACTCAAAATAATTGAATAAGTTTCGGCACGAAATCTGACTAGCCCTCTTTCACGTTGTTACAGAGATCTAGTCAGATTTAGCACCGATTATTTATTTTTTTCGGAAGGAGGTGCGAGCTTTCTAGGGAGAGCAATGAAGATGGTGATGTATGAATTATTTTTTTAGAGTGATAAGAGGTGGTGAGAAGTGATTTATTATTTCGTGATTAGTATTTTTTGATTTATTTTGGCCCAAGTGGATACAAGGGCCAATGCTTTAGGAAGGCTTAGGAGTGGATTTGAGGATTCGTTTTTTTAGTTCAATGCCTTTTTTGCATCAGCGATTACATCTTCAAGCTCTATTTGAGTTAGAGCGTCCTTTCCAAAGTGAAAAACAAATCCTGTAATTTTTCTTCCTGATTTTACTTCAGAGTATCTACACTTAATGTCGGTGTTTTCATTTATTTGGTGAATAGCGATATTTAAAACGTGTTTCTTAAAATCAAACATTCTTGGATATTCTTTTTTTTCAATTCCAAGAGTCTCACGAAAATCATCAAGAGAGAACTCGACTTTACCTATTTTTCTCCATTGTATGAGCATCTCATAGAGTCTTATTGCATAAATGGAGGTTAACTTTGTAATGTTCTCTAGTCTGTACGATGTAAAAGTTGAGCTAAGTTCTGTGAGGTATGGGATCAGATCCTTAGCGAATGTTAGAGTTATGCCTCCATCTCTGTATCTTACTGAACTTATCCATCTGGTCTTGATTGGGTCACCATTCTTTGCTGTTAACCAAAGGTGTCTCTCGAAAAGGTTGTCAGATGCATCCCTGATTTCTTGATAAGCATGTTTAAGCTCTAGGCCGAACAGTTTCGAGTAGTCTTGGGCTGAGAGGCTTAACTCCTGGTTCTCTTTAAGAGATTCTCTTGAGTCATTTTGTGAGATGCATGAGAGTAGAATTCTCTGCTCATTTAGATTCAACTTATATGACGCTTGTATTACGGCATTTGATTTTGTTACGAGATTATTATTCAT